>NZ_JBSKHP010000004.1:0-5423 GCF_057128625.1 Pseudomonas imperatae
GTGGCTTGCCAGAACAGGAAGAGGCTGGCCAGCAGGCAGAGGATGATGACCGAAGGACGGTTGTTGAAGATCAGGCGCTCAAGGAACGTGGCCTTGTCCTGGTGGTGGCTGCTCATGGAAATCTGCTCCCGGACGGTCATGGTTGGCCCACCTTCTGAAGGCTGGCCTGTTGCTGGCCGAGGTCGGCGCCGTTGGCCGCGGTGACCCGCACGCCGCCCTGCCCGGCCACCACCAGGGTGCCGCCGGCACCGCCGGTAACGGCCGACAGCGACAGGCGGTCGGGGCGGTTGAACAGGCTGAAGGTCTTGCCGTCATCCTTGCTGCGCAGCACCGTGCCGCTGTTGCCCACCAGCACCAGGGTGCCGTCGTCCAGGCGCGTGGCGCCCGACAGGGCGAACTCCAGCGGACCGCGCGGGCCTTGCAGGGGCACGTTGGCCCAGGTGTCGCCGAAATCGGTGGAGCGGAACAGGTTGCCGCGCAGGCCGTACACCAGCAGGGTCTGCGGTTCGCCGGTGGCCAGCAGGCCGAACAGCGAGCCCTCGTAGGGCCCCTGGACCTTTTCCCAGCTTTGCCCCCAGTCGCGGGAACGGAACAGGCTGCCCTGCTCGCCGACGATGAACAGGCCGGCGTCCTTCACCGCGCCGATGGCGTTGAAGTGGAACTGGTCGGGGTTGTCGACGCGGTCGCTGACATCCTGCCAGTGCTGGCCGCCGTCGGTGGTGGTGAGCAGCGCGCCGTAGGCGCCGATGGCGAAGCCGGTGCTGGTGTCCTTGAACCACAGGTCGAGCAGCGGCGCCTGGCGCTTGAGGTCTTCGAACTGCTTGGTCCAGGTGGCGCCGCCGTCGGCGGTGGCGAGGATCTGCGCGTCATGGCCCACGGCCCAGCCATGCTGGGGGTCGACGAAGAACACCGCCGTCAGCAGCTGGCGGCTGGGCACCTTGGCCTGGGCCCAGGTCACGCCCTGGTCATCGGAGTACAGCACGTGGCCGCGGTCGCCCACGGCCACCAGGCGCTTGCCGGCGCTGACCACGTCCAGCACCAGGCCGCGCACGGCCTTGGCCGACTCCACCGACCACACTTGTGCATCCGCGCTGGGGTCGGCAGCCCGGGCCATGCCCGCCATGCCGCCCACCCCCAGCCCCACGGCCATCGACAATGCCACCCATGGGCGCCACGCGCCCTTCCCTGTGGCGTGCTTGCCACCACGCCTGACCGGCTCGCTCATAGCGCACTCCCATTATTGTTATTTGACCAGCCTGGGTGGGGGTTGGCTGAAACCAGCACGCCAGAGCCCCGCGAAAGCTGGTCTATCCTAGCCAGCCCGGAAACGGGCTGACAACGCGCGCGGTGTGATCTTTCATTCGCCGGTGGCCCGCACGGCGCTTCCCCAACCCTAGCAGAAGGCCGCGCAGCTGCAGGCCAGAGCCTTGCCGGACCAGCCGCCAGCCGCGGCGGGCCGGGCTGTGCAGGCAAGGCTGAATGTCGGGCCATCATCCGCCGTTATCGGGTACTTCTTTATCGAGTACCTATTTACCTCGTACCCATGCGCCGCAGCGCCGCCGGGCTGAAATCCGCCGCCGCAGGTATCGGCCGGCTGAAGTCCACGGTGCTGGCTTCCTCGTTGTCCAGGTGCTGCACGTGGTAGCGCCGCGCCTGCAGGTCATGGAACACGTCCAGCGCCGACCAGGTGGTGGGCAACTCGTAGAAGTTCTTCAGGTAGGCCATGGACACCCGCCACAGCTCGCCGCGGCCGTCATACTGGTCCACCACCGCGGCTTGCCAGCTGTCTTCGTCCAGGTACAGCCGGCGCTTGGCGTACAAGTGCCGCGCGCCGGGCTTGAGGGTGCCCTCCACCACCCACACGCGGTGCAGCTCGTAGCGGGTGAACTCGGGGTTGAGGTGGCCGGGCTTGATCAGGTCGGCGTATTTCACCGCGCGCTGGCCCAGGCGGTAGTTGTTGTAGGGGATGTACAGCTCCTGCTTGCCCACCAGCCGCCAGTCGTAGCGGTCGGGCGAACCGTTGAACATGTCGGTGTCGTCGGCGGTGCGCAGGCCGTCGGCGCTGCTGATGGGGGTGTCGTAGGCCAGGCTCGGTGCACGCCGCACGCGGCGCTGGCCGGGGTTGTAGATCCAGGCCTGGCGAGGCTCGCGCACCTGGTCCAGGGGCTCGTGCACCAGCACCACGCCACCGGCCAGGCGCGCCGGGCTGCGGATCTGGTTCAAATAGTAAAACAGCATGTTGTCATTGGTGTCTGCCGCAGGCTGCGGGTCGTAGAAGCGGAACAGGCCCTGCTGCTCGGCGACGATGGGCACGTAGCTGCCGTTGCGCTGCACCGCCACCTCGGCGGCGCGACGCTCCACGTAAATGCCGCGGTAACGGGCAACGTGGTTCCACAGCGCCTCGACGCCGCTGGCCGGAATGGGGAACGGAATGCCGCCCTGGGCACCGGTGAAGCCGTTGCCATCCGGCGCCAGCACGGCGTTGGCGGCGTTGTGGCGGGTGTTGTCGTACAGCCACTGGGGCGCGGCGCCGGTGCGCCGGCTCACGTACACCGGCATGCGGAACGTGTCGGGGTAGGTCTTGAACAGCGCCAGCTGGCCGGGGCTGAGGTGGTCACGGTACTGCGCCAGGTTGGCGGCAGTGATGGTGAACATCGGCTTGTCGGCGGGGAACGGGTCGACATGCGGGTGGCCGGAGCCGGGGTAGCCGGCAGGCGGGGTCACCAGGCCGCCGGTCCACGGCGGAATGGTGCCGGCGGCGTTGCCGGCCTTCTGCGCGCCCAGCGGGGTCAGGGTCACGCCCAGTTGCACGCCGCCCTGGGGGTCGGCCGCCAGCACCGGGGTGGCGAAACAGGCGAGCAGCACGGCCACGCCTGGCCATCTCGAAAATGTGAGCATGGTGGTTCTCCCTTAGAACGAGTACTTGACGTTGAAACCGATGTTGTCGCGGTCGCGCACGGCGTTTTTCTGCCCGCCGCCGTAGAACTCGGTGTATTGCAGCTCGGCTTCCAGGCTGTTCTGGTAGTTGGCCCGCAGCCCCGCCGAGTAGGCCTTGCGCCCCTCGATGAAATTGCCGGTGAGGTGCGAGTTGCCGCTGAAGTCGTCCTTGTAGGTCAGGAACGGCGAGACGTTGACGCCGCCCAGCAGGTTGTTCCAGGTGCCGATCACCATCAGCGTGGCGCCGTAGGCGTCCGGGGTAACCTGCGCGTCGCGGCCGAAGCCGACGCTGTAGCCGGCGTTGGCGCGGCTGGCGTAGTAGCGGCGGCTGCCGTCGAAGGCGGTGTACTGCAGGCTGCTGCCGCGCAGGTGCTCGGACGCCACCTCGGCCACGGCGTTGATGCCATCGAAGCCCCAGCGCGGGCCGAAGCTGTAGAGCGTGCCGATGGAGGCGTTGAACATCTGCACCCGCTCGCTGCTCTGCACCTCGTCGCCCAGGCGCACGTGCTTGCCGCCGATGTTCACCGTCTTGCCGTCGGCCAGCGGCCCGGCCTGGGCCAGCAGGTCGCCGACCAGGTCGCTGGTGGAGGCCATGCCGATGGGCATGTTGGGGCGGTAGGTGAATTCACCGAACAGCGCGGCCTCGCCCAGGCGGGTGTTGAAGCTTGCACCGAACATGCGGATGTCCTCGGCGAACTCGCGGCGGCCGCGCACCTGGTTGGCGACGTCGAGGGTGGCGACGCCGTTGGCGGCCTGGGTCAGGGCGGCGTTGTAGGCGGCGGCGACTTGCCCGGTGGGGTTGGCGGCAATCGCTGCCTGCAACTGCTCGCGGGACATATCCATCTGCTGCGCCACCTGCTGCTGGATGGCCGGCGCCGAAGCGGCCTTGATCTGGGTCAGGTTCAGCCCCTTGTAAGCCCCCAGGTCGGCATGGATGGTCGGCTCCTTGCTGTGATAGTTGACGAAGTAGAAGCCGAACTCGGTGTTGTTCAACTGCTCGGCGATGTACCGGAACGCCACGCCGAACTGGCCGTCGTTGCGGGCATTGATGTCGGGGCCGATGCTGGCGGCCTTGAGGTTGCCGTAGCGGTCGATGCCCCCGCCGCCCTGCAGGCCGCCAACGCCCAACGCACTGAGCCCCTGGTACAGGCCGGTGACCGCGCGCAGCGCCGGTACTTCGGCGTAGGCGGTGTGGCCGCCCTTGGCGAACAGGTCGGTCTCGGCGAAGTAGGTGCCCACCGGGTCGATGGCGGTTTCCTTCCAGTTGAACTGGTAGAAGCTTTCCACGGACAGGTTGTCGGTGAGGCCGACGCTGAAATTGATGGCCTCCACCGGCATCAGCACTTCCTTGAGCTCCGAGCCGGGCAGGCGGAACTTGGCGGCGTCGATGGGGTTGGTGGTGTTCACCCCGCCCCGGTAGAAGATGCCCTCGCCCCAGTTGAACACCTGCCGCCCCAGGCGCCCGGACACCGGCATGCCGGCCACGTCCCAGTCGCCGCGCACGTAGGCGTCGAGGATTTCCACGTTGCTGCCGGCGTGGTCACGGGTGGCGCGGCTGAAGTGGCGGTCGTCGGGGAAGTTCTGGCTGGGCTGGACCGGGTTGTTGTTGCGGTTGTAGTCGGTGTGGCCGTCCATGATGCGGCTGTCATAGAAGCCGCTGGCACGCAGGAACAGCCCATAGTTCCTGTAGGAGGTTTCCAGTTCACTGGTGAACTTGTAGACCGAGGAAACCAGCCCCGGGTCGAAGTTGCGATTGCCGTCGTTGGCGTTGATGTCATCGTTGCCCTTGTCCCGCCCCTGGACCCGCCACAGCTGCCCGTAGGACAGGGTGGTGTCCAGCGAGCCGCGCACTTCATCCTCCAGGAAACTGAATTCCACGGCCTCGGCGGGCACGCAGGCCAGGAACGGCAAAAGCCCCGCCAAGGTGTAGCCGGCGCGTGCCGGTGCCAGGCTTGGGGGTACCGCGACTGCATGGTTACGCATGGTGATCTCCCTGAAAATCTTATTGTTTTCCGAACCCGCAGGGTCAATCCGTAGGACATTTCCCAAGGTATGAAAAAAAGGCGGGTGCTGACCGGCAGATGAAGGTCAGGGAGGCAGAGTGCCAAGGGTAACGAGGGAGCGATAGCGCTAATGCGCCGGGGAGCGGATTTTCAGGAATACCCTACGCAGCAGGGTAAAACCTCCTACAAATCCAGGGTTTTCCTGGCGGGAACAACGCGACAGGAAGGTCAGTGCCCCGTAGCAGCTGCCGCAGGCGGCGTCCGGGGCCAACGCGGTGGGGCTGGAAGAAACGCGGTGCCTGGGGACGCGGCCTTTGGCCGCTGCTACGGGGGGGCTGCGTAGCAGCTGCCGCAGGCGGCGTCCGGGGCCAACGCGGTGTGGCTGGAAGAAACGCGGTGCCTGGGGACGCGGCCTTTGGCCGCTGCTACGGGGGGGCTGCGTAGCAGCTGCCGCAGGCGGCGTCCGGGGCCAACGCGGTGTGG